>NZ_JBSSFS010000002.1:0-7656 GCF_054062895.1 Arthrobacter sp. TE12231
TCGACGTTGTCCTTGTGCTCGAGCTCGGTGTTCCTGAGCCTGGTCATCGGCATCATATGGTCCGGCCGGACGCAGTTCCGGACGCGGCAGACGTGATCGAGAGTGGTCAGCTGGGGCCGGTGGCCGCCGACAAAGGATCCGTAGGAATACCGGTGGGCAAGCCAGTCATGGTTTCCCACGCTGATCAGACCGTAGCCCTTGCCGTTGTCCCGTCCTTCCCACAGCCAGCATCCGCGGTCATTCGTCTCCCTGGCGATCTGGGCAACGAACTTGTTCAGGGTCAGCTCGATGGACGCGGGTTTCCGGTGCGGCTCCCCCAGGAGCAAGTGATCGTGTAGCCGGCAGTATCCCTGCCGGGAGTCGTTGGCCGTCAGGCCGATCCGGGCTGAACACCCGGTCTGCTTGCAGAACGGCTTAGTGGCCTTCCACTGGTCGTAGTGTTTCCGGCACATCCCGCGGGAGTGGTGGTCGCCGCCTCGCTCGTGGCGGGGCAGCGTGCTCCTGCAGACGCTGCAACCCCGCTGATACCGATCCTTTGGCCTTGCCATTTCCGCCCCGTCCCGCTCCCGCATAACTCCAGCGGCCCATCTTACTGACCCACCCACTTTCCATACTCCAGTAAGGAAGACGGCTCTCCAACCCCCGATTTTCGACAAGGTGGGTTAGGGCAAAGCGGCCGGTGGAGTGGTCGCGGGGTTGGTAGGCCCGGAGCCCCAGCGGAGGGCCCTCCGGGTTAGGGCGGAACCTTGGTGGAACAGTCTTTTTTGTCGTAGGTCGCTGGTAGTGCAGACTCTGGTGTCGGTGATTGTCAGTAGGCTTGAGGGGTAGCCAAATTCTGGCAGCTGTTTTAAATGCCTGAAGCCCGCGCCAACGGGCTTCAGGATTCCTGATTCAGTCCGATGAACCGGTCATCTGAACCAAGGGTGTATTCGACTACACACCCCTAGGTTATGTCCAGATGGTGTCTGGCGGCGAGTCCGCCAGCAGCGGTTCCTTTCGCATGCTTCGAAAGGAGACTCCTTGGCCAAGCGCTCGAAGAAAGCTCAGCCGCCCTGGGCGATGCTCAGCTTCATGGTGAACCTGGCACGTCTGTTCTTCATCGGCCACCCGCCGTTGTTCTAACCCGACAAAGGGTGCAGCTGTCCTTCCTCCCGGTTGGAGGATGGAGCTCAGCTGCACCCTTTGTCGTACTCAGTCGGGCGCGGTCACGGCAGGTCTCGGCGTGACCGTCTGGGACGAAGGGAGCCAAGTGGGCTCCGGCGGGGAATCCTTGAGTATCTGATAAGGCTTGCGCGCCTACCTAAACATTTGCCACTTCCCCTATAGCGTCACTCCCATGACAATGACGGCGGATGCCTGGGCACAGACCTACAGGCAGACGTGGCCCTCAGCCACGGATGACCTGAGCAAGGGGACCTACCGCCAGCGGCGCGAGGTGGCGCTCCAGCGCCGTTATATCCAAGCCAATCCCTCAGCCCTGATTACCTCCCTGGTCATCGACGTTGACCACGACGACGCCCTACTCAGGGCTATGGACCAGACCAGCGGCGTTCCCACGCCGTCCTACGTCGCGCAGTCCCCCACGGGACGCGCCCACGTCGGCTACCTGCTGAAAGCTCCCGTCTGCCGTACGGACAACGCCCGGCTGGAGCCCATGCGGTTTGCCGCACGGGTGGAAGCCGGCCTAGTCAACGCCCTGGATGCCGATCGCGGCTACGCGGGCTTCCTGACGAAGAACCCGATCCACGAGCACTGGGATACGGTCTGGGGCACTGACAGGCTCTACACACTCAAAGAGCTGGCGACCGATCTTTGGGGCTGGATGCCCCGCACGCTGCCCCGGAAGGCAGCGGACAACTCCGGTTTGGGCCGCAACGTGGCCCTGTTCAACCGGGTCCGCCTTTGGTCCTACCCCGGTGTCCGTCGCTACTGGAGCGACGGCCCCACGGTCTGGGGAGAAGTCACGCACGCCTATGCGCTGGCGGTGAACCAAGAGTTCGCCGTTCCCTTGGACGGGCAGGAGGTTGACCACCTCGCCCGCTCCGTCTCGCGCTGGACGTGGCGCAACTTCACGCCCGAGCGCTTTACTGAGATCCAGACGGAACGCGGCCGGAACGGCGGCACCGCCAGCGGTGCCGTACGCACCGCGCAGAAAATGGCCAACGATGAACTAATCAGGAGCGTGGTCTTGTGAGCGGCGCAGAAACTCCAGCACGCCGGAAGATGACGGCGCGGGAAGCTGCTGAACTGATGGGCTGCACTCCCCGCCATATCCGACGGGTAGTTGCCGAACCCCGGCACGAGTTCCTGGAGCGCGCAGCGGCACGCCGGGAAGGCGTACTAACCCTTCGTGGCAAAGGCTTGAAGTACCGCGAGATTGCAGACGAGCTAGGGCTGCCCCTGGGCACGGTCAAAACGATCATTCACCAAGCCAAAGTGAAGCAGGCCAGCTAACTCCACGGAGACCGTGTCCACCAGCGCCGTTTGGTCGGCTCAGGCGGGGTTGCCTGGTCCGGACCCGCTGCGGCCTCGGAGACTGGTGCCGGCTGCTGGACGGCCTGCTTCGGCGCCTCCAGCATCCGCAACGTCTGTTCCTGGGCAGCAATGATCCGTTGCCTCTCCGCGGCGACCGCTTCCGCCACTGCCGCGCGCTTCTCAGCCTCGACCAGTTTCTCCCTCAGGGCTTCCAAAAGGGGTTCCAAGGGGTTTTGTATGGCAGGTGTCGTGACGGGTCCCTGCCGGGAAACTGTGGGGCTTTCAGGGGCTGCCACCGGGTCTGGCGCGGTGGTGCGATCCATCAGGCCGAGCTGGACCAAGACAGGGACAGGGATGGACCAGCCTTTTGGCGTCTGGACCGCTCCTGCAGCCAGCAGTTCCGGGCGCTTCCTGCGGAGTGTGGACTCCGAGACGCCGCATGCCTTGGCCGCCGCGGCAAAACCTAACGCCGGTGCTGTTCCGGTAGCTAACGGGGGTGTCATAGATGTGAGCCTAGGGGCTGCTGTGACGGGTTCCGTGGAAGGCTCGCGGAACCCGCTAACGAACTAGGCAACAAATTTCGGATGTCTCCAGCGGCACGCGCCCAAAAAGGTTTACCTTGGACTTACTGGACAAGGTCATCTTGGCCAGATGTACCCAGAGATGCTGAAAGCCCCGCGGATCAGGCGAGGCTTTCAGCTTCCCAGGGGCAGCCACAACGTATTGCCGTTTATGAGACCTTCCAGGGATGGACTACACCTAACTGTAGGTCTTGTGAGGCCCGGTTGTGCAAGCCGGGCAGCGGTTTCTTTCTGTTTTTGAAAGGAAACTCTCATGAAAGCAGGAGACTACAACTACTCAAAGCCCGCGGGCATCCCGTGGGTAGTGCTCAACTTCTTGGTGAACCTCGCCCGCTTGGGCGTGATGATCTGGGCGGTCCTACACAGCGCTCCACTTGCGGCGCTGTTCGACCCCGCGGGACACATCAGCCGCCTGGTGGCCCTGACAACTTGGCTGGTTCTGCACGGCCCTCCGCCGGGAGCACTCCTCCACTTCGCAGTCCACCTCGTGCGCCTTGCTGTGATGACTATGGTCATTATGCAAGGTGCTTCTCTTTAACCACCGCCCCGCGCATAAGGCGGACATCTTCAAACAAGAGGGGCCCGTCCAGGGGGGACTGGACGGGCCCCTTTCGTGTGGGTCAGGCCTTGACCGCTTCTCCGTGACGATGCCGGCCTGTGGCCGTGGTCTTCTTGACTGCATCTCCGTGTGACGATGCGGCCTGTGGCCGAACAGCCAGAGCTTGCCGTCCGCGTCCTTCGCCGTCCAGACGCTCCTGGTGCTGTGCTGGACCAGCTTGTAAGCGCCGGACATTTTCGCCAGCGACCGGACATCTTCGCAGGCTGGACAATCTTGGGGCGGGGTCCTGCGGGTGGTGGTCATCGTGGTGGTCATAGCGTCCATCTCCTTGGCCGCACTGGCCATGCTCACCGAATCAGCGGTAAGCAAGACGGACATGAAAAGCTACTTCCTGAACATCAAAAAAGGGATCGGAGCTGCTCGAAAAGTACATCGACAAGACGGAGCGGCACATCCGCCTCGCATGGGCCCCAGGAGAAGGCCTCCGAGGGCAGCCCTGTGGTGGTCTTCTTCGACGAGATGGATTCGCTGTTCCGCACACCGGACACGACAAAGGACGGGCCTAAGCCCGTCCCTGTGCCCGTCTAGCGTTGCCTGCTGTCCCGCGCCGGCCTCTAGTCCTTGGTCTCCAGCACGGCCAGCACCTGCCGTGCTGCGTCCAGATGATGCACCGCCACCCTCACTGCGTTACGCGCCGTGCCGTGCGTCTGTTCGGCGTCGCGCTCCAGCGTGAGCCGGCCCTCTGCCACCAGCTCCCCCAGCCTGTCCTGTACGTCCAGCAGCAGACGGTAAATGTCGTCTGCGGTGGCGGTTTCGATGTCCATGTCTACGTTGTCCCTGTCGTTGCTGTGCTCATTGTGCCGTCCCCTCTGACGTTCTGGCCCGTCAGGCCAGCGCCCGTGCCACGTCATATCCTGCCGCTTTCTCCAGCCGTTGCCCTGCCCTGTCATATCGGCGTGTGGTGCGTGGGTCAGCATGGCCCATGCTGTCCTGAAGGTCATGCAGGGTGGTCCCTGCATCCAGCGCGATAGTGGCGAACGTGTGCCGCAGGCTGTGGGGGCTGATCTGCCCCTCGATCCCTGCCGCCTTTGCCAGCCGTTGCACGGTGCGGAAGGCCTCGGAGGGATTCCAGGGCTTGCCCGTGGCCGTCGTGAACAGCGGCAGGCCGCCGCCTGCCGTACCCGCTACTACTTCACGGCCCGTGGTCCCAAGGTAAGCGTTCAGCGCCTCGACGGCGGGAGCCGGCACGGCCACCTTGCCATCCTTGCCACCCTTGCGCCGGATGCTCAGCGTCCGGTGTCCGGTGTCGTGGCCGTAGTCCGTTGTGCTGGCATTCAGCGCCTCACTAAGCCGGACCCCGGTGAACAGCAGGAGCGACACCAGGGCGTGGGAGCGCGGGCCGTCAGCCCGTGCCGCCGCCAGCAGGGCGCGTGCCTGGTCTTTGCTCAGCCCCTCAGTGCCGGAGTGATCAGGATCGACCTTGGGACGCTTGACCAGCTCGACGGGGTTGGATGCGATCAGGTCAGCGGAGACCGCGTAGCGGTAGAAGCTGGAGAGCGCCGCCAGCTTAGCCGCCACCGTGGCCGGGGCACCCGTCAGGGTGTGCCGGTATCCGTCGATGATGGGACGGCGGACCGTCAACAGGTCCATCCCCCTGGTATCGAGCCAGCCGCAGTAGTCCGTCATGCTCCGGCTGTAGGCCCGGAGCGTGTGCGGTGAGGTCTGCGCCAGCTTCCATGCGGCGATGATGTGGCCGTGCCTTTGTTCGTTTCCGGCCGGGGCGGTGATCGTGTCCAGTTCCATACACACATGATAACTGACATTATCGTGTGTGCAGTTGGTGTGCTTCCATGCTCCGCGACTGCCTGCAGGTGGGGAGAGAAAAAGCCGGCGCCGCACACATGTAGGCCATGGAAACCATCTATGTCCTTGAAGCCGTCAGTCACGCAGCAGACATCGCCAACACGGCGGTGGATGACGTGAAGCAAATCCTGGACCTCCTCCGCCACTTGGCAGCATGCAGCACCTACCTCAACGCCGTCTTCGATTCGCGCCAGCGACCTGCCTGGAAGCTCATCGTTCGGATTTTTTCATGCCCAGCGCAGCGACTCGACGAGATCCAAGCCATTTACACCGGTGTAAATGTATAGCTTGCTCCGGGACGGATGATGGGCCCGCCCCTGCCTCCACATTTTTTTAGATGAGGTAGGGGGTGACCCCCTGACGCCCCTGCGGGCTCCCCGCTGGTGATAGCGGCTTTAGTTCCATACGGGCTGGAAAGTTTTGGGCATGAAAAAAGCCATCGAGACTGTCTCAAGTGCTCAGGCCCCCCGACCCCTAGCCGGCACCCGCTTTATTGACAGCCTCAACGGCTTCTCCCTGGTGAACCCACCGCCAGCTCAACAATCCAAACCCCCTTACGGGATGCCACAGGAATGCCGAGACGGGCCATGCTCCGCCTAAATCGCCAAAGTGAAATGACGGCTGCCCAGCCCTTGCCGGAACCGTCATTTGCGACATTCGCGATTACAAGTTCCATTGTACGGCATCGAGGCCAACCAAGTCAAATCAGACCATACAACCATATCACCTAAGGGGGGTACAGTGCAACGTTTTGACCGCATAGAGTACGTTTCTGCCCGATTCAACCCTTACGTTTGCAACCGATAGACCACTGCCTTTCCAGCCGGTACTATTAGATATCCATATATTGCCACATATGACCTAGCACGAGGGGGGAGGAAATGGCCGAGCTCAGTTCCACCACAAACGCCACCATCCGCACGCCCAGCGACGAAGCTCTCGATGTGGCCCAGGCAATCAAAAGCCGAATGGGAAAGAGGGACCACGCCCCGGTTCGCGTTGCCTTTATCGGCTCCAACGACTCAGTCCGTGCAGAGGGCGAAGTTCCTCCCATGGCAAAGATTTTGCGCGGCGGCCGCGGGGGCGAAGTCCGGCTGAAGCTTGAGCTCAGCTTCCTATGGTTTGCCGTCAATCCCCCGCATGACCTGGCGTACCCAGCTCGAGTGTGGGCACTCCTCCTTGGCCTGGAAGATAGCGAGGGACGTGGCACCCGGCGCGTCCGGCAGGCCATTGCGGCGCTAGCCACTGCCAACCTGATTGAGGTACTGGGACGCTCGGGACAGCCCAACAGAATCACCTTGTTGGACGAAGGCGGCAACGGCGCCGCCTACAGGCTCCCTGGCGACGCCTACAACAAAGCCCGGGGAACTGGCGAGGAATGGCGTCACCGCTATATTCAGATACCGGACACCCTCTGGACCAATGGATGGGTCGCCACCCTGTCAGGTGCCGCGCTGGCCATGTTGTTGGTGCTGTTCGGCGAGCTGGGCCAGCGAGATGCAACAAAGACTGACATCTGGTTCAGCCCCTCCCGGGCCCAGAAAATATACGGTCTGAGCGAAGACACCCGCAGCAAGGGGCTTCGCGAACTTCGGGCATCCGAGCTGATCACAGCACGGAAACGCGCTGTTTCTCGAGACGTTCTGGACTTTCGCCGGCTGCGCAATACCTACCGGTTGGAGCTGGATAAGCTCAACGAAAAGGCGGTCGTTCTGGTTGGGATCAACCCGCCAAGGCCACTAACGCCCAGCCAAGTTGAGTCCGAAAAATTCCTGTCCATGCTCCCGGAGGCGCTGCGCCCCAAGAAAAAATGATGGCTGACACGGTAGGGCCCGTGGCAACCAGCCACGCTCCAGCTGGGCACCCGCTACCCTCCCCACCAAAGGGGGTGGGGGATGACCCCTTGCTCGTCCGCCGCTCCCCCCGGTGGTGATAGCGCCTCTTGTTGCGAACGGGTTCCAGATTTTTCGGCGTCAGGCTTTCAGCAGGGCGTTTACGGGGGGATACACAGCCGGCCCCAGCTGGTGTGCAAAGTCCTGGCCATCCAGCCCGAACCCAAACGGCTCGCCTCCTGGTTGTGCCCTGCCGATAGCCAACCCCTTGAGCATGGCCCACAGCATCGTTCCTGGTTGCATGTCGGGAATCCGAACCAGGTCCGCAAGGATGATGTCGAGGTTG